>SUUN01000003.1 GCA_015062495.1 Alphaproteobacteria bacterium
ATGCACAAATGTTAAACGGCCATTTTTGCCCGAAATTCAGGCTGTATTATGCGGAAATCTGGGATTTTTTGTTGTGTAGCATATGTGGAGTCAGAGTCCGGAGTTCTACCATTAAACTATGCCCCAATGCGACGCGCATTATATAACGCAAAAAAACAAAAATCAATCAAAATATTTATATGAAATCACCCCTAGTGCATCAAGCGCCAAAAACATCAATAATTATGACCAAGGGGGAAACACACATGACACACATAAAAATACTAAGCGCACTGGTTGCGTGCCTGACATTGATACAATCTGCCGACGCATGCACCGGCATAACACTGAAATCCAAAGACGACGCAACAATCGTCGCCCGCACCATTGATTGGTCGGGAACCGAAATGAACAATATCTATACCGTCGTTCCACGCGGTCACGCGACGCAATCATTACTGCCCGATGGGACAATGAATGGACTGTCGTACATATCGTTGTATGGTTATGTCGGCATGGCGGTTGAACAGCCTGAATTTGTCGTCGACGGCACGAACGAAGCCGGCCTGTCCGCCGCCCTGTTCTATTTTCCAAACTATGGCGAATACAAGCCATATAACCCCGCCGACCAGGATATTTCCCTGGCCGATTTCCAGGTTGTATCATGGATACTGTCACGATTTTCCACCATCGACCAGGTCAAAGCCGCCATCAACGATGTACGCATTATCAACATAGACCCGTCCGCATCCACCGTACATTGGCGCATCACTGAACCATCCGGCCGCCAGGTTGTTATGGAAATCGTCGACGGCGTGCCGAACTTCTATGAAAACGAAATCGGTGTGTTAACAAATTCACCCGGATTCCAGTGGCAAACCACAAACCTGAACAACTATGTCAATCTGCATCCCGGTGGCGCAGGCCCAACCAAGTTCGGTCCAATTGACCTGCGGGCATTTGGTTCGGGATCTGGGTTCTTGGGCCTGCCGGGGGACTTTACCCCGCCATCACGCTTTGTTCGTGCGGCATTCCTGAAAACATATTCATTGGAACAGCCGACCGCCATGGACACCGTGAACCAGGCATTTCATCTGTTAAACAACTTTGATGTGCCATTGGGGGTTCAATTCGCCGTTGGCCGCGCCCCGAACAATATGCCGTCTGCGACCCAGTGGACTGTGGCGACCGACCTGAAAAACATGACGATATATTATCACACCATGTACAACCGCACAATTCGCAGCATTGATATGAAATCCATAGACTTTGCGACCGTCCCATTCCAGTATCATGCGCTGGACACGGCCAAGCGGCAAACGATTGTACCGGTTCAAATCAATTAACCCGCCCACGAACCGGGTGCATATTTTTAGTGAACAAATCCTTGCAATTTCTAAAAAAACACATATAATTAGTGCGATTTTGCGGGTGGGCGCATTATCAATCCGATTAACCCCACAAGACCCCCAGAGAGATTTTAGGTGGCCTGCCACCCGAAACCTTGGTGAAGGGTGGCAAACTTTGATGAATATTTTCTTATGAAAGATTTATCCAAAGATTTATTTAATCCTGTATCTGGCGAAGATTTTGTCCAGATGTTTGACGCGAACTATGGTTCCCAAGAAACTTTACAAGGCTATGCAACCAAGGGTACTGTAAAAGATATCCGTGGTGATTTTGCAATGGTCGACGTTGGTTTAAAATCCGAAGGTCGCGTTCCATTAAAAGAATTCGGTGCATCTGTACCCGTCGTTGGCGACATCATTGACGTTTTTGTTGAACGTTATGAATCCCGCGAAGGCACAGCCGTTCTGTCATATACCAAGGCCCGCGCTGAAAAGGCATGGAAAGACCTGGAAAAGACAGTTGCCGAAGGTATCGACCCAGAAGGTACAATTATCGATGTTGTACGTGGTGGCTTTACTGTTGACATCAATGGCGTATTTGCATTTATGCCATCATCCCAGGTTGACCACAAACCAATCCGCGATGCAAAATCATTGATTGGGTTAAAGGACAAATTCCGCGTATTGAAAATGGACGCTTTGCGCACAAACGCAATCGTATCACGTCGCGCGATTCAGTCTGACACAATCGCAGCGGCGCAGAAAGAAGCGATGAAGAACATTTCCCTGGGCGCAGTCCTGGAAGGTACAGTGAAAAACATCACAGATTACGGTGTATTCGTTGATTTGGGCGGCATCGATGGTCTGTTACACGTAACCGACTTGTCTTGGAAACGCGTAAATCACCCACGCGAATTGGTTCACGTTGGTGAAAAGATTCAGGTCAAAGTTATCCAGTTCGACCCAGAATCACATCGCATTTCCTTGGGCATGAAACAACTGGAAGAAGACCCATGGGAAACAGCATCCCGTGCATTCAATGTTGGCGACACAGTATCGGGCAAAGTATCATCTTTGACAGATTACGGTGCATTCATTGATCTGGGCAACAATATCGAAGGTCTGGTTCACATGTCTGAACTGTCCTGGACAAACAAGAACATCCACCCCAGCAAAGTTCTGCAAAACGGCATGGATGTAAACGTTGTTGTTTTGGGCATCGACCAGGATAAACGTCGTATTTCATTGGGCTATAAACAGCTGCAACCAAATCCATGGAAACAGTTTGCTGAAACCCACAATGTTGGCGATGTAATCACAGGCCCAATCAAAAACACAACTGAATTCGGTCTGTTCGTTGCCTTGACCCCAGAATTGGACGGTATGGTTCACATTTCTGACCTGTCATGGAACAAACTGGACGAAGAAGAACTGAAGAAATTCGTTCGTGGCCAGGAAGTAACCGCGAAAATCTTGGACATCAATCCAGAAAAAGAACGCGTTACACTGGGCATCAAACAGTTGACAGAAAGTGCTGAAAACAACTCGGCTTCTTTAAAGAAAGGCGCGGTTGTATGCGGCACAGTTTCCGAAATCACACCTGATGAATTGGTTTTGACATTGGCGGGCGATGTACGCGGTATTATCCGTCGCACAGACCTGTCCCGTGAAAAATCAGAACAGGACACATCAAAATACAGCGTTGGCGACAGCGTCGAAGCATCCGTTGTTTCCGTCGAAGACAACACTGTTAAATTGTCTGTCCGTGCTCTGCAGGTGACATTGGAAAAGCAGGCAGTCAAAGAATTCGCAAACGAAGCCGATTCCGGCTCTGTTTTGGGCGACATCTTGGGCGCAGCTATCGAAAACAGCAAAAAATAATTTGTAAATATATAAATTGTTTCACCGTCTGCCTGGCAGACGGTGTTTTTTTATGATAGAATCTACAATATGAATAACAAAAAACAAATCATCGTTATGATGGGCGGCCCCGGCGTTGGCAAGGGGACATTTTCACGCATGTTAATGGCGCGCCACCCCCTGACACATATCGAGGCCGGCGCCCTGCTTCGCGCCGAACCAGCAGATTCCGAAATTGGCAAATTAATATCGGCGGGCAACCTTGTGCCAGATAAATTGGTCTGTGATTTAATGGCACAAAAAATTTCAAACCATGATATGATTCTGGATGGATTCCCCCGCACACTGGGCCAGGCAAAATGGTTGGTTCAAAATTATGCCGACAAATTTGATATCCATGTCCTGTATTTGGCAACCGATGACGCAACATTAATTGCCCGCATCCAAAAACGCATCCGCGATGGCACAAAACGCGCCGATGACGCCACGATGGATATCATCCGCCACCGTCTGGAAAATTTTCAGCGCATCACCATGCCCGCAGTTAATTGGTTACGCACCGCCCCCGGCATAAAATTCAGTGAAATAAACGCCACCGGCGACGCATCCGACAACTTCGCCGAAATAATATCCGCATTGGGCAAATAAAAAACGCCCACAGGCGCAGAATTCCAAGACTCCAAGCAATTTCCTTATGCCGAATCCAAACGGTGGTTTGTTTTCGACATATTTTCTGAAGCAATTTTGGCGCAATTTCAAAAGAAAGTCAATCCCATTTTATGCCGAATCTAAACCACCGTTTAGACATGACAAAAGAATAATGGGAGAGCAAAATATGTCAAAATTATCTTTTTTGGGTAAATTCAGATTCAACCTGGTCATTGGTTTATTTTTTTCGTCGGTTATATTCCCCGCATACGCCGACAGATGTTCCGTCTGCGAAGAATTGATGTATCGTGTCGATGATAGTTGTGGTTCTATTTGGTGCAGAACACCTAGTGACCTGATGGATATGATTGATGACAAAGGTGCAGAAATTGCAAATGAATCACAAATGGAAGACGAAACCGCAATCGATATCGCAAACGAAATTTCTGGCTATTTTGACACATACAGACAACTGTACAATTACTGGACCACAAATTCTGACCCCACAGGATTTTGTACCGGGCTTGAAATATGTGGTTCAGACTCTGATATTGTCGTGGACTCTCCATGCCCAATCGTAACCAGCTATTTTACCACCAACCCATCAATGCCACGTGGCGCAATAATAAAGGTCGACGAATCCTGCCTTTCATATGAACAAAGTCAAAACTATTTAAACAATCCTGGCGATATAACTAACTGTTCCACCCTAGAAGAAATCCCCGTTATGTATTGCGATACTGACTTAACATCATGCAGTGGCCCCAATTACGTCACCTATGGTGTGATTTTTAGTTGCACCAGATGCGAAGGCAGATATGGCCTTAACCCACTCGAAATAGTTTATGGCAATTTTTCCACCACAATGTATGGATTTGGTTGCAGCGTCTGTAATTATTGCTCAACATGTACCGACGATACATCATGGACCACTGATTCATCAACCACATCCAGACAATACCGTGACTATGCCGATTGCAGTTGCGAAAACCAAACCTGCGAATACGAAAGGCATTATCGCTGTGCACCGGGATATTATAATAAATACAATTGGGCCACATCAACCAGCACGTCAAATTTCAATTGCACTCGTTGTCCCGCGGTATCTGGCGCATATACAAACAGCGCAATGACCACCCAGGCATATGGGACATCGGTTGGCGGAACCATTGGCGCAACAACATGTTATATGCCAAACGGCACATACTATGAATCATCCGGCGAATTTGCAATATCTGGCGCAGGTGTTAGTTGCAAATACAGTGAATAAAAATCCCCCATCCGGGCCCCGCGCAAAAGAATGTTTGCGTGGGTGGACATTGGGGGATTTTTTTACTGTCCCATACCGGCCGGACTAAATCGTCCAATATTGTTAAACAATTCTTCGATTGCGTTCAGCTCAATCGCCGCGGGGATTTCTGTTTCGCCCTCGGCAATCTGGACATCCGGCAAATCCGCATCGTGTAAAACCTGGGTTTTCAATACCCGGTTGCCACGCACCCATGCCAACAAAACCGTCTCGTCGGTAAATGTCGGTGCCAATGGCCCGCGATAGTTTTCATCCGCGCCATAGTACACCCAAACTTCGTCCCCATACATAGTCTTGACCTGGGGCGCACCAATTTTTTCAATTAACGCCGATGTTGTTTTAATATTCGCAACCTGGGACGCCAAATCATCGGGGAACACATACCCGCGATGTTTGGTCTGAAATGTACAGGCCGAAAACAATACAAACGCACATAAAATAATTTTTTTCATACCTAGCCTTCCCCATTTTCTTTGACAACCGGTTTATTCAGCATTGCAAACTGCGCAATATGTTTTTTCAATTCACTTTTATACGCATTGTTTGCCTTGGCCATATCAACCAGTTTGTTAAACTGCGGATTTGCCGCACGCGCCGCACCGAAACGCGATTCTGTTTTCAAGAAATCTTCCAACGGCAACGGATTATCAACATTTGAATCCATGGTCAATGGATTATGCCCCGCGGCAATCAGGCGCGGGTCAAATCGGAACAACGGCCACGCACCGGTCTGAACCATCTGCATTTGGTGTTCCACGCCATTTTGCAGTGCGAACCCATGCGCAATACATGGTGCATACGCCAATATGATTGACGGCCCATTAAACGATGCCGCTTCGCGGAATGCACGTATTGCCTGGGCCTGGTTTGCCCCCAGTGCAATTTGTGCGACATATGCGCCACTCATCATCGCAATCATACCTAAATCTTTTTTGGCGTGTTCTTTACCGCCAATTGCGAATTTCATACTGGCACCAAACGGCGTAGACTTAGACTGCTGGCCACCGGTGTTCGAATACCCTTCGGTATCCAGAACCAATATATTCACATTTTCACCGCTGTGTAATATATGGTCAACACCGCCATACCCAATATCATACGCCCAACCGTCGCCACCGATAATCCACACAGATTTATCGACGACTTCACCAATCAGGCTTTCCGCCAGACGCGCGCGCGGCCCGTCAATTTTCGCCAACTGTTTACGCAGTTCTACTTCCAACGCGCGCTGTTTTACGGCATCTGTTTCATCAAATATATCTTCGACATTTTCAATTCCCAATTCGAACAACAACGCCCGCAGATTATCACGCTTCTGGTTCAATGCCAAACGCATACCCAAACCATATTCCGCATTATCTTCGAACAGTGAATTTGACCACGCCGGCCCACGACCATTTGCGTCACGTGTCCACGGTGTCGTTGGCAAATTCGCCCCATAAATCGATGAACAACCCGTTGCATTGGCAACCACCATCCGTTCCCCAAACAGGTGCGACAACAATTTTACATACGGCGTTTCACCACACCCCGCACACGCACCCGGAAATTCAAAGTAATGTGGCAACAATTCCACATGCTTTGGAATATTCAGGTTTAATTTTTCGCGTTCCATATCCGGCAATTTTTCGGCCGCATTAAATGCCGCCTGATTATCCGCCATAACGTCCGCCGCACGCACCATAGACAGCGCCCCCGTCGGACAATTTTTCACACACACATTACATCCCGTACAATCGGCCGGCGAAATATTAATTGTGAAATACATATCCGGCCCCAATTCTGGTGTCTTCATCGGTACAACTTTGATACCCTTGGCGCGCGCCGCATCGACCTGGTCTGCGGTCAAAGCCTTGATCCGAATAACCGCATGTGGGCACAGCATTGAACACTTGCCACATTGGATACACTTATCAATATCAACGGTTGCCACCTTATCCGATATGGCACGTTTTTCGTATTTTGATGTACCAACCGGATACTGCCCCGCGCCAAATTCACCATCGACCCGGAAACGCGAAACAGGAATCGCATCCCCACGCTGTGCCGCCATTTCGCCTAATGTCCCTGCAATTTCCGCCGGCGTATCCAATGTCATAGCCGGCACGAAATCCGGCGCAAAATTCGACACCGACGATGGCATGTCAAATTTATGCAAAAATTCCGCCGCGCGATCGACCGCCGCCCAGTTTGCCTGAACAACGTCCATGCCCTTCTTTTTATATGTTTTTTCGATTGCAGCCTTGGCACTGATTGCGGCCTGGGCTGGATCTATAACATTGGTCAGGTTAAAGAAGTTCAACATAATAAACGTATTTATGCGATTACCCAATCCCAATTCTGCAGCCGCACGATTCGCATCCAAGAAATAAACATTTGCACGAATCCGCATCAAGTGTTCCTGGGTATCGCGTGGCAAATTCGCAAACGCAACATCCGGTGTCATCGATGTGTTAATCATCACCGTACCGCCTGCACGCAGACCACGGAACACATCAAAACGTTGCGCAATCATAAAGTTTGAAACACTGATAAAATCTGCCACTTCGACCAAGTACTGACTTTTAATCGGCGCATCTGAAAAACGAATATGCGATGCGGTTAAGCCACCTGATTTTTTAGAATCATACACAGCATAAGACTGTGGATACAAATCAGAATTTTCCCCAACAATCTTAACAATATTTTTTACCGCGCCAACTGTACCATCACTGCCGATACCATATAAAATTGCAGTCTTGAAATTCGGATCTTCGACTGCGAACGCCGGATCAGTCTTTAACGACAACCCCATCAAATCATCTTCAATTCCAACTGTAAAGTTATGATGTAATTGTCCCCGCATCAGGTTTTCATAAATCGCCTTAACATCACGCGGTTTAAATTCCTTGGACCCCAGTCCATATCGTCCACCAAATACCGCAACACCATCCGCTACAACCGACTTTACATCCTGGTACAGCGGCTCACCAATACTGCCCGGTTCTTTGGTACGATCCAGCACCGCAATTGCCCGCACAGATTTTGGCAACACACGACGGAACGCATCAACCGGGAACGGCCGATACAAATGTACCTTGACCAATCCCAATCCACGTGGCAGGTGTGGCAATGTTTCTTCAATCGTGTCAACCGCGCTGCCCATAGCGACGATAACAAATTCCGCATTTTCATCACCCACATAATCGACCAGGTTATATTTGCGCCCCGTCAGTTCCGCAAACTCATCCATACACCTCTGAACAATTTCCGGTGTTTTTTCATACAGTGGGTTTGCCGCTTCGCGTCCCTGGAAATAGACATCTGGGTTTTGCGCAGTCCCACGGATTGTCGGCCGGTCCGGTGTCATACCACGCGCCCGATTTTCCAACACCAATTTTTCAGGAATCATTTTTTCCAACACTTCGTCCGGTATGCGCGTCAGACGCGATTCTTCGTGACTGGTACGAAATCCATCAAAGAAGTGCAAGAACGGCACCCGCGCCCGCAACGTTGCCGCATGCGCAATCGCCGCCATATCGTGTGCCTGTTGCACATTATGCGACGACAACATCGCAAAGCCTGTCGAACGCACCGACATAACATCACTGTGGTCGCCAAAAATCGACAACGCATGTGTTGCCAGCGCACGCGCCGCCACATGCATAACAAACGGCGTCTGTTCACCGGCAATTTTATACATATTCGGAATCATCAACAATAAACCCTGGGACGCTGTAAATGTTGTCGCCAAACTGCCCATCTGTAATGCGCCATGCATCGCGCCGGCCGCCCCCGCTTCGGACTGCATTTCGATAATCTGTGGGATTGCGCCCCAAATATTTTTTTTATGCTGGAACGACCATTCATCCGCCAATTCACCCATAGTACTGCTGGGGGTAATTGGATAAATCGCTGCGAAATCGACACATCTGTACGCGACGTCCGCCGCCGCCCAGTTTCCATCAACAATCAATTTAGACATAATAACTTTCCTTTACCAATTTTACACAATGCCACAATTGTACCCCCAAAATCCCCCGATGGCAAGATTAATAAAACAAAAAAAGGGGCATTTGCCCCCTGAATTATTCTTCTACATCTTCTGTCAGTTCGACATCTGTCGGACTGGAAATACTGCGTGATTTCACAGTATCCATGGCAATCACCATTTCCATCGCGCGTTGTAATTGATAGTCACGCGCATCTTTTTCTTCGTCCGTCAGTTCTTCGAACGGCGTTTCTTCGTCATCAGAATCTTTGTCGTCTTTATCAGACTTTTTCTTGTCTTTCTTTTTCGCCTTGTCATTTTTCAGCGAATTCTTGAAAGACGCCTCGGAATACATACTTTCCTTTTTTTCCAGCACTTCTACCTTAGAATGTAAAACCTCTATATCCGGGGTAATACCTTCATTTTGAATCGACCGCCCCGACGGTGTATAGTACCGCGCAATCGTGATATGAATCGCCGTTCCATCCCCCAGTGGCTTTTGCTGCTGCACGCTGCCCTTGCCAAACGATTGCGATCCCATAACCAGACCACGTCCATTATCCTGTAATGCACCCGCAACAATTTCAGACGCCGATGCCGACCCATGATTAATCAGCACCACAACTGGTTTCCCATTAACCAAATCCCCCGGTTTTGCAAAGACACGTTCAATATCTGTCTTTTCCTTGCCACGTGTGGACACAATTTCACCACCGTCCAAGAACGCATCTGACACATCAATCGCCGCCGTCAGATAACCGCCGGGATTATTGCGCACATCAACGACATAACCAACAACTTTGTCCTTTTCCAGTTCTTTTATCGCCTTGTTCAAATCACGCGATGTTGTCGCCCCAAAATCTGAAATTCTGATATATCCGATTTTTGGTGTATCCTTGTCATCTGGGTCGGCATCCGCCAACATTTTTGTATCATGCTTGACCGATTCCACCTTGATAATCGCACGTTTCAATGTCATTTCGCGTGGTTCGCCATCATCGGAAACGACTGTCAATTTAACCTTAGTCCCGGGACGTCCCTTCATCTTTTTAACCGCCTGGTTCAACGTCAAATCAAAGACTTGTTCACCATCAATATGGGTAATATAGTCACCAGCCTTAATACCCGCCTTGTCTGCAGGGGTATCGTCAATCGGCGAAATCACGCGCACCGCGCCACGGTCACTGGTAATCTGAATCCCCAGTCCCCCAAATTCCCCATGTGATTTGTCATTAAATTCCTTGAAATCGTCCGCCGACAGATACGACGAATGTGGGTCCAGCGCACCCAACATACCGTTCATTGCGGCCTCTAACATCTTTTTTTCATCTGCTTCTTCGACGAAATTATCGCGCGCCACTTCGAACACCATCGCCAGTTTTTTCAATTCTTCATAAATCTGCTCATCAGTCAGATGTACAACCGGTTCTTCTTTTTTCTTTTTCGGTGCAGCCACACAATCCACCACCGGCAACAACAGCATCATAAAAACAACTAAATTCTTAAACATAAACGCCCCTTTCATCTGATTTGCCCCCAGAATAAACCAATTTGCCCCCACATTCAACACGAATTTTGAAACAACAGCATAAAAACGCACAAAAACTTGACAAAATAAATTTATGGACTATATTTATAACAAACAAACAAAGGGCAAATCAAATGTCGCCACGCAAACAAAAAACAACAACAAAACAACAAATCGCCCTGAAACGTGCGGAACTGGACGATTGTTTTGACAGCTTTTCTTCGGTCAAGCGCACAAACAACCTAAATTGGTTGCGTCGTCAAATTGCCTTTGAAGAACCCCAGATTTTATGTCCTGTCCCCAAAGAACACCTGGACGAAACCAGCGTGTCAAACATTGCAACCACATATGACTATATCATGGAAAACAAGTCCCAGGAAATAAACATCGAAGACATCCGCATCATCCACGCTAAACTGTGTGCAAACACGAATATTGACGGCTATAACTTTCGCACAACGAACTGCAAACTGCGTATGAGCATTGATGGCATGACATACAACGCCCCCGATTACAGTGTAATTGATTACGAACTGCGCCAGATTATTTATAACATGAATCATTCCAAGCGCGACGTTCTGACACGTGCATACGATGCACATTATGAAATGATAATGTTACAGCCGTTTGATGATTTTAACAAACGCACCGCCCGCCTGATTATGAATTGGTTACTGTTGCGAAATGGATACCGTCCAATTGCCTTTAACAAACGCAGTGACAAAGCCGCCTATATCCGTGCCCTGCAATCGCGTGCATGTGGCGACAAACGCGCATACACCGAATACATGGCAAAATGCCAATTACGCACCCAAGAAGACATATTAAAACACCTGCGGGATTCAAAAATATATTAACGCCATGACACAGAACATAAACAATCTTATCCACGGTCGCGAAAGTTACATCGTCTATTTTGGCGACAGTTTGATTATGAAGCGTCCCTTGCCAACACTCAATGCTGACGCACGTGATGCATGGCTGGCCAAACAGCATAAAACCAAAGATGCCATTGACGAAATCTATGCTGTTGGTAATCCACGCTATAACATTCCACGCATGATTTATATCAAAGACGACGAATATCAATTACTGGAAGAATGTGCCCCCGGTCAACATCTGACAGCCGATTTATTCAAAACCCTGTCCCGTCGCCAGCAATATGAAATCATTGATGGCGTTGCTGCATTCTTGGTTGATATGAACGAACTGAAACCCGTCCAGGAAATCCAACGTCATAAAATCGCAAACGAATTGAAATTTAATCGTCTGGATAAATTTATCGAAAACAAAATGCATCATTGGTTCAAGGATGACGAAATAAAATATATGGCGGGCATTCGCGATAACATCGGCACATTCGAATACGACACACGTGCCGCCTGGTCACATTGCGACCTGAACCCGGGCAATGTTTTATATGACCCCGAAACCAGCACCCTGTCATTCATTGACTTTGCCGAAGCCAACTATCGCTTTATCTATCGCGACATATTTGCCCCATTGCAAATTGAACTGGGGATATGTCGTCGCACATATGAAACATATTGCAAATTACACAATAATTCACAATATTCTATGCCCAGTGTAAACAATGAAACCCTGCGTCAAATCATGAAATACCGCGTTATGTGTGCACTGCTGAAACGCTTTATCAAGGCGTCTGACGATTTACGCACCAGCCCAACCAGCATCAAGGGCATCCAAAACAACCAGAACAAAGTCCAGTTCATGCGCGAACAAATATTGGCAATTCAAAATATCGAACGTCAATTTTCAAAATAAAAATCCGCCGATTTGGCGGATTTTTATTTATTCGCGTTCAACGACAACCATTGCCGCGCAATAATCAGACTGATCTGTAATTGACAAATGCACACGCGCATTCCCATCAACCAGTTCTTTCAACGCAGCCTTGGCCCCACCTGCAATCAATAATTCCGGCCGTCCGGCATCATTATGAACAACCGACACATCAGAAAAACTGATATCATCACCAAACCCCGTGCCAATCGCCTTTAAAAACGCTTCGCGTGCGGCCCAGAAATTTGCCAAATGCTTTTCCGAATTCGCATTATCATTATCGGCATATTCCAATTCTTTTTTCGTAAAGATACGCGATTTTTTAAACGCAGACCAATCCAAGAAACGCCCACATTCGACCAAGTCAATTCCAATCCCAACTATCACGGACAAACTCCCTATTTGAATTGTTGTATGCGCCATACTAGTAATATTTATCCGATTCGTGCAAGCATAAAATTTATCATAAAAAAAGTCCCGCCATTTGGCGGGACCAATAACCAAATTGATGATTATTTCTTGGATGCTGCCATTGCTGCTGCCTTGGCTTTTTCATCTTCTTCCATTGGCATTTTACCACCAATAATTGCGAACGCCAATTCTGCCTGGTGCAGGCCCAATTCAACACCCGCCGGTAATACCAGGTCAGTTCCGTGAACCACGTCACCAATTGTCAGGTTTGCCAAATCAATGATGATTTTTTCAGGGATAACATCCACCAAACCACGCAATGCAACCTTACGCACCGCAAAGTTCAATGTACCACCCAATTTCAAACCCTTGGATGTTTCTGCGTTGATAACTTCAACTGGCACAACCACGTTAACAGGGTTTTTCACATCGATACGTTTAAAGTCCGCATGAATTGCAGCATCACTTACTGGATGATATTGCACATCCATCAGCATTGCATCTTCTGTGCCTGCGCCTGTTTTAATTTGGAACAATTTAGTCCGCAAACCTGGTGTTTTCAATAACATTTCGAATTCACGACCATTCAATTCGATTGCAACAGGGGCTTTCTTTTCCCCGTAAATAACAGCAGGGATATTTTTGTTATTGCGGATGCTACGTGCGGCCCCCTTGCCTGCTACGTTGCGAATTTCTGCATTTAATTCAATTGCCATTTTTAATCCTTTTAATGGTTTTGTTTAACTGTGCGCCGCCTCCAAGGGTGCTGCGCGTCGCGCATTATGCCCCAGAAATTCCGAAAAATCAAGGATTATTTACTATTTCTTTTGTAAAATCAAAAAACGTGCACGTCCATATTTTTTATCGCGCAACACATTCCACATCGTTTCATCGGGCGCCGATTCGTGCCCCACTTCCTGTTCCCAGATTAAAATCGTTCCAATTGTGGCAACTTTCCCCAAACGCGCAACAAACGCCCGCCCCAGGTTTTCGTCCACATACGGCGGATCAACAAAAATCAAATTCGCCCCCACACCATATTTATTTACCGCCCCAATCGCATCCATTTGTACAACCGATGCATGCGCCCCAACGTCCAACGTCGCTAAATTATCCCGAATGGTTTTAATTGATGTCGGCGACGTATCTGTAAACACAACCCGCGCCCCCGCATATCGTGATAAACATTCAATTCCAAACGCACCCGATCCTGCAAACGCATCCCATACCATCAAATTACCCGACGTATCAACAACCCCAGATTCAATCATATTAAACAGCGCAATTCGCGCACGGTTCTGGGTTGGCCGCGCATCAGGTGGCAAACGCAACCTGCGCCCACGATATGCACCTGAAATAATTTGCAATTTTGAATCCATACGATAAAGTATAAATCATGAAATTTATGAATCAAGCCATTCTTTGCGCGCATCGCGCCATGCAACACGACGACGTTCCAATCGGGGCGGTAATTGTCCGCGATGGCAAAATTATTGCCCGTGGCGAAAACCGCGTGCAACAAAAACAGAATCCAACCCTGCATGCCGAAATCGTTGCAATAAACCGCGCGTGTAAAAAACTGGGGACAAAATTCTTGGACGATTGTGATATTTATGTATCCCTTGAACCATGTGCGATGTGTGCAACGGCAATTTCATTTGCCCGCATTAAAAACATTTATTTTGCCGCAACCGACGAAAAAGGCGGTGGCATAACATCCAATGCCCGAATTTTTGACACAGACAAACACCTGTGGAAACCGAACATTCATCAAATACCAGAATACGCCAACGAATCCGCCAAAATGTTGCGTGATTTTTTCCGTATTCGACGCGAACAGTCAAAAAAATAAAACCGCCACATCGGCGGTTTTTTCTTATAACTGAATATACAGCGACGGATTTTTCTCTAATTGCTTGATACCATCTTCCAGAACCTTGCGATATTCGATAAATTTCTTTTTATCCGCCTGCCCCAGATTGCTGATGGCGGGCAATTTCACCGTCATAGGATTCACATGCACGCCATTTTTAATAATTTCATAGTGTAAATGTGGCCCGGTTGAAACACCTGTTGAACCGACATATCCGATTGTCTGGCCCTGGCGTACATTTGTACCAACATTTACGCCCTTGGCAAATTTGGACATATGCGCATACAGCGTTTCATACGAACCATTGTGTCGAATTTTAACATAGTTCCCATGCCCACGATTATATGATCGCGCCACAACACGTCCCGCACCGGCGGCCGGAATTGGTGTACCGGTTGATGCGCGGAAATCCACCCCCTTGTGCGCACGTGTAAATCCCAACACAGGATGCTTGCGCTTTTTTGAAAAACTGCTGGTAACCTTGGCATTATTAATTGGTGTACGTTTCAGCGATTTAATTGCCCCATTACCTTCGGCATCATAATATCCCGTCGTGCCATCAGATTTTCTGAATCTATACATTTGCACGTTACCACGCAGGGCCTCAAACGAAACGGCCAACACACGCCCATTATCAACCTTTTTCCCTTCGGAAAAATTTTCTTCGTACAGAACAGTAAATTTCTGGCCGGCGCGCACATCACGTTCAAAGTCCATTTCAAACGCCAACAAATCATAAACATCTGCCAAAATACCGGCTGGAATTCCTGCGCGTTGTCCCGCCAGATAGAAACTGTCCCCATCCAGGATTTCACCCGCCCGATATACCGCGCGCGTATCCCGTTCGATATCAACAGTCTTGCAATCCCACGCCCCCGCATCATTACACGTCAGTTCAACCTGTTTCCACGGCGACGGGATAACAACAATTTTTGACACCGGGGCATCTGTGTTTTCACGCACAAATTCCAATTTGTCCCTGTCTGCACGCAATGTCGTAATATCTGCATCTGATTTCAGTGCCTTGGCCACTGCATTAACATCATTATGGCTTAAACCCTGTTCTAACAATAACTTAGACAGTGTATCACCCGATGCCACCATAACCACAGATTTACATTCATTCAAACGCGCACTGCGCATTTGTGCCGGGGTACGTTTTGTTGCGACCAAAAAAATTGCAACCAAACTCAACAGAATAGCCAACGCCATAACCAGTCGGGTCAAATTGGTTGTGTTCAGAATATCTTTTGCTTTTTTCATGACACCGATTATAATGGCTTTATGAACAGAAATCAAGCATTCACAATCTTGCAACGCGCCGGTGGCACACGCGCGGCGCGGATTATCACGGAAAACACTAAAAAAATATCTGGGATTGGTATCCGCATAATGGCGCACCAATTGCGCCGTGGCGTCCCTGTGGCCAAAATAATACACCAGAAATGGTTCTACGGATTAAAATTCTATACAAACAAACATACACTTGACCCACGCCCTGACACAGAAACACTGGTATCTGCGGTTATATCGGACTGCACCGCCGACACATTGCCAAACATTTTGGATCTGGGCACGGGGACGGGCTGTATAATATGCGCACTGTGCAAAAATATTCCGGGTGCACATGGCACCGCCATTGACAAATCACGTCGCGCATTGCGTGTTGCACGAAAAAATATTTATGATTTAGAATTACGGAACAGAATCAAAACAATACGCACAACGTTTGACCACCCATACGATTTCGGTGAAACATTTGACATTATCGTATCAAACCCACCATACATTGCGCGTGGTGACGCACGTGTCAACGACGCAGCGACACACGACCCAGACATAGCATTATATGCAAAAAACAATGGCCTTGCGGCATATGAATCAATTGCACAAAACGCCACGCATTGGTTAAATCCACACGGCAAAATATATCTGGAAATCGGCATTGACATGGGCATTGATGTCAAAAACATATTCATATCGCACGGTTGGAATCTGACACGCACTGAAAACGATCTGGCCGGCATTGAACGCGTACTGGTATTTGAACGGGCTCACCCATGAAACAATTAACAGATTTTGACATAGAACAAATGATTGGCACAGAACACACCCCCGATGACGTCGCAACCCGTCGCGCGGTACGTGCCGAATTACACATGTCGCGTCGTATTCCACACACAAAACACATTCCCGAACACGCAACACTTGATTTACATCAACTGACCGAAGAACAGGCCTGGACCGCAATAATGGACCTGGCGACATCTGGCACACGCAGTGCCAACATCATCACCGGGGCCAGTGGCATTTTAAAAATCAAATTCCAACAATGGGCACGCGACAGCATTCTGTCCCCATACATTATTTCATTCGCCCCCATTAATAATGGCAGTTTTTCCGTAAAGTTCAAAAAAACAGCATGACGCGCCATAAATTTTTTGCTATCAATACCATGGACAGGAAAAAAGACATGGCAAAAATTCACACAGTCTATGACCACATTCGCGCAAATAATATCAAGACCTGGGCACTGGTTGCACTGTTTCCACTGATATTTATCGCACTAATATTTTTATTCACATGGATTGTTGCCCCAATCCAGACCGCAATTGACACAACCATTTCGGTTGCCATACCAACAATTATCGCGTGTTGCATATGGATGTTAATTTCATGGGCATTTGGCGATTCTATGATGTTAAACGCGGCAAACGCCCACGAAATTAAGCCTGATAACCGTGAACACCGTGAAATTTATCGTGCGGTTGAAAATGTTGCAATGGCGGCGGGCCTGCCAACGCCACGGGTTTATATTATCGATGACGATTCGATGAATGCATTTGCAACGGGACGCACCCCGCGTGATGCATCTGTCGCCCTGACCCGCGGGTTAATCAGACGACTGGACAAACTGGAACTGGACGGGGTAATTGCACATGAAATGGCGCATATTGGCAATCGTGATATTCGCCTGGATATGCTGATGATTACAGGCGTCGGGGTCACAGTCTTTGCCGCCGATATGATATTACGCACGGCAATGTATGGCAATCACACATCCGACGACAATGATCGTGGCAACGGAACTGCGATATTGCTGATGGTATGGCTGGCATTTTCTGTATTTAATCTGATAATCACACCACTGTTACGCATGGCAGTATCACGCAACCGCGAATATGCCGCCGATGCAACCGGTGCACATATAACACGCAACCCACACGCGTTGGCATCCGCACTGCGAAAAATAACAACCGATTCGCGCATCGAATCGATGGATAAAATAAAATCCATGGCATCGGTCTGCATTGCCAACCCCGCCGCCCCACGTGAATTGGTTGGCGATTTAATGGCAACACACCCACCCGTAGCCACGCGTATTGCACGTCTGGAATCAATGAATATAAAATAACAAAGGAAAGGTATCAAAAATGGCAAACCTGCATTTTCACTATGGCGTAATGAGCAGTTCTAAATCCGCCGCCCTGATTATCAACGCATATAATTTTCGTCGCAACGGCACCACCGTCGAAGTCATCAAACCATCATTCGACAGCCGCTTTGGCACCCAGAAAATAGTATCCCGTATCGGCCTGGAATGCGAAGCGAACGCCATGCCATCACTGGCGACATACTCACCTGCCCCGGCAACAAACGTGATATTGGTTGACGAAGTTCAATTTTTTGCTGAATCTGACATTGATAAATTGGTACATATCGCTGACCAGCAAAATAAAATTGTTATGTGCTATGGCCTGATGGTGGACAGCAACGAAAAAATCTTCCCCGCCGCCCGCCGTTTAATCGAGGTTGGCGCCAAACTGCACCGCATGGATTCAACATGTCAAATAACAGGTTGCATGAAATTGGCAACACATCACCTGCGTTTTGACAGTTCAGGTCATGTGATACGTGCCGGCGACCAATTTGCACTGGGCGACAGTAATTATAAATCCGTCTGTCGCGCACACTATAACGCCCTGTACCACGACAAGAACCAAAAAACAAAATAGCAATTATTTTTCTTGCAATTGAAATAAAAAGGTATAAAATAACAATCCGTTGCATCCATAGCTTAACTGGATAAAGCATCTGACTACGGATCAGAAGACTGAGGGTTCGAATCCTTCTGGATGCGCCAGATTTAATAAAGAACGTCGCCTTGTGCGGCGTTTTTTATTAAACCGTGTGTAACACGTGGGTTCGAACCCGACCAGAGGGTTCGACAAGGAGTAGATTTGACAAGTATCACACTGTCAAATCGTCACGACTGCCCCGACGGCACAAAGTGCCAAGGGAATCCTTCTGGATGCGCCAGAATTAATAAGAAATACCACCTTGTGTGGTATTTTTTATTAATCCACGTGTAACGTGGATATTCGAACCCAGGGTTCGAGCCGCAGGCGAAAGGGGCCCGCCACGAAGTGGTGGGAATTTACAATCCTTCTGGATGCGCCAGATTTAATAAAGAACGTCGCCTTGTGCGGCGTTTTTTATTAAACCGTGTGTAACACGTGGATTTGAACCCGACCAGAGGGTTCGACAAGGAGTAGATTTGACAAGTATCACGCTGTCAAATCGTCACGACTGCCCCGACGGCACAAAGTGCCAAGGGAATCCTTCTGGATGCGCAAAAAACACTTTGATAAATAAAAGTTTATCTAAGTATTTGCTTTTTTGGGTTATATCAATCATAATTTGTATATCGTTGGGTGTTCCAACGATGGGGTGTGAGAGCCCGATCTTAGCGTCTGATAACTATTCCATACGCAGATTGGCGTTATTTATGTCGGACGAAAAATAAAAAACTCCTGATACCTGTTGGGTCAGGAGGGTTGCGAATATATTGAATAAGCACACAATTCTAAGAATTGCTCTCAACCTCCTGCCCACTCAAATTTTTGGGTGGTTTTTCATTTGAAAATAAATCAGGAGATTGAACATGAAATCAAAATTTTTAATTCCAACAATATTAGTTATGGGCGGGGTATGTGACTCTGGTTATGCGATTACCTGCAACAGCCAACCCGTCTATGGCAGTGATTACAGTGGTGCTGGCGGCTGTCCAATACCAAATAGTAACATAGACCAACCTGCATCTAATTGTGCATCGTACCAATTTCTTTGTCACACAGATGCAAACGGTGAGCAACAAATGGTCGTTCAGTGTAAAACATGCCCGTCTGGATATAATTTGATCCAGGAAACATACACATCAGGCTATTGTGATTCTGTACCATATTGGACATGTGTCCAGGCAACAGCAACAAATCCTGGCACAAGCGGCAGCACCTGTAATACCAGCACATGTACAAATTCCACATGGACAAATTTTGGTGTTGGATATCAAATACAAATAATTCGCACATGTGGCAATACAACAACCACGTGCAAAGATGTTGCACGCATTTATCGTTGTGCCAGCGGCTATTATGGCATCAGCAGTGGCGGCAGTTCCAGCATGTCTGGATGCAGCAAATGTCCTGACGACGGGATTTCTGTACCTGGCAGCAATGAAACAAAAACACAATGTTTTATTGCCCAGGGAACAGATGAAACCGGAACTTTTAATTTTGGTGGCAATCGCTGTTTTTATTCCGAATAACTAAAAACACCGCCATTTGGCGGTGTTTTTTTACATTGGTATATCTTCGCACTTTTCAACGGGTTCTGACGTCTTGCAGTCTAATGTCTGACTGCCCCCAATGCCCAAGAAACCATTTTTCTTTTTCGTTGTACAACTTTGCGTAACCGTGCTGGTACAGAAATGGCAATTTCTGGTATCACGATTAAAGGTCGACCACACTTCGCGCGTATAGCCCGCACCTTCGAACTTATGACGTTTTGAACCAAAACTAAGTGTCGAAAAGTCTGCCCCAGACGCACTGAAATCGGCACTGGTCTTTAAGCCTTCGGATGACGAATGTCCACCCTTTAACAGATCGCTACCCATCAAACCGACACCAACATCATACGAAATCGCATACGGTGGCGCCAGCGGTGTATCAACCGCCGAATTCGGCGCACCCGCCAATTCCCCATTCGTCGCCGCCAGGCGTTGACACATATATTGCGCCATATCAGCCGACGCATCCTTGGTTGCATCGAATACCGCCTTGTTAAATTTGGCATTATAATTGTTTTGTGCCTGGCGCAGGGCAGACATAGCAATCTGCATTTTAACCTGATTCAACAGATTCGGAAAACGCGCCGATGTCTTTTGATTCTTTTTACCCGTAATTTGCGATAAATCGCGGCCATTAACACAGAACTGAATTTCCGGATCTTGTTCAATCATTTCAATTGTACGATTAATTGTCCCGGCAATATTATTCAGTTCTTCTTCGATTGTCGCGATAATCGCTTCGGAATTTGGCACACTTGAATTTCTATCACGAATCTGGGCCAGATATTCACCAACCCCGATTTCACCCGGCCCCAGTTTAACCGTTCCCCCTTCGCCATCATCAATGGTACGTCCCGTTGCATCACCCATTTTAATTGATCCAAACGAAATCATACCTGTCACACGATAAACTGTGCCATCTTTTTGTGAACGAATGCTGCCCGAACCAATTGTATCATCGGCGGCAAATTTATTACAATCGGTGGTACTGCCACAGACCTCGGCCATTTTACGATCAACCAATTCCTGGCACTGGTCCAGTGCAGAATTATCAATATTCAGATACAACCCCATCAACATAGAATCCAAATCATCCATTGAAAACGCAGGATTATTTGCCTTGCACACAACCAGACTGTCAATCGGACAAATATCATGGATATAGTCATAATCCATACCAATACAGTTCTGGAAATTTTCACCACAACGCGTATCCGCGGTAAAGCAATCTTTGACTTCCTGGGTACATGCATCTACACGCATTGCCGCCAATTTATCAACAACATATCCCCAGATCAAAGGTTCCATTCTTTCACATGGATCAATTTCAACCTTGCAAAAACTGCGTGCCATATCGGGACGGGACAAACATGCATCAATACTGTCCACGCCCTTGCCGGCGATATCGTCTTTACACGCCTTTTGGATACAGTTTGAAATATTGGTCAAACACGATTGACGGAACTTGGATTCCGCGGCCGATTCTGCAACCTTAATTGTTGGTGCGGCCTCGCGCAGAAATGCCGGCCAAACCATATCACGCACTGCCACGCATTGCCCCAGCACATTTTCACAAATTGTGCGTTTTGCGCTTAATACTTCCATAGTCGACGTGGTAATATCGTACACATCAACCGTCGCAACCGTTGTTCCTGCGGTGCTTTGTGCCTGGTTATTCTGCATATTTTCAGATGCGATTGTTGCAACACAGTTTTCCCAATTTTCGCCACAGGCATCTTCGGTCTGCATACACTTTTTGAACTGAACCATACATTGGCCCAGATCATATTTATTGGCTGCATCAAAACTTTCCTTTAATGCTGCACGCACATCTGCATTGGCATCGGCCAGTGCCAATTCAGCCTCGGCCTTTTTTGCGGCAATACTGTTTTCATATCCCTTGCAATCTGATGTAATCTGACGCGAATACATATTACGCAACAGTGTCATGTCCCCATCGCAATCCGCAGGTACTTGATCCAGACAGATTTCTTCGGCGGCACGGTACAACGCACCCCCCGTCAGTTCTGAAAAATCAACCCCACTTGATCCCCAGGCGCTGTCCTCGTCTTCTTCATCATAATTTGTTTCCCACAACGCCATTAAATCTGCACGTTTTTTTTCTTTGGAATCCTGGGCAATTTCTTCAATTTCTTTCAAATTACCATCGGCATCATATTCGCGCGTACCGGTAAAGACAATATCGGCCTGAGCGCCTAACTTTACCTTTTCAACTTCTTCGGTTGCGATTCGTTCTGCCTCGGTCAAAATTTCCTGAATTTCTGCAAATTCTTTGTCGTATTTAATACTTAAATCACTGCACGCACAACTGCCACCTGATTCATTTTCAGAAATACAAAACTGATCCATACAACCATAGTACGCATCATAGCAAGCCTGGTCATACAACCCCGATGCATCCGTCTTGGTTCGTACAGATGTCCCCTTTTGAATTGCCGATTGTTTACTGACCTTTTTAGTGGCGGCATACGCATCATGCCCTGGCACAATGGCCAACGCACCAATAACCACACCCAATACGATACGACTTGTTTTGAACATACCTACTCTCTCCCTGGATTGTTCATCCTTACATATTCACATCTTCACAAGATTCGATTTCCTGACAGAATTCTTCTTCGCCCGCTGCCATCATACCCATCAGGCCACCACCAACGATTCCTACTACACTGCCAATTGCGGTTCCCCAACCTGGCGTTACCATAGTACCCGCAGCAGCCCCCGCAGATAATCCACCCGCAGCACCTTTTGCAAACCCGGCCCCCTTGGATTCACCACCTTTTTCGCAAACCTGTTGCATACGGCAAACATGGCAATTACGCAAAGACGGTTCAAATGAAACACTGCGGATATAACTGTAATTCTTGTCCGACTTATCTGGTGTTTCTACCTTGTACATCGCATAGCAATTCTTTTCTGCTTCTTCTAAATCCTGTTTGCGTGACAGTTCTGCAATCTTAGATTCCAGTTCACGCATCGCACGATTTTCCGCCCCAATTTCCGCAATCAATTTGGCCGTGTTAAACACACTGTCCCCTAAACTTCTGCGCCCCGCCGGCTTTTTCGCATCGGCACACGCCGCAACGGTAATATCCTTTTCGAACTGCTTAAAGAATTCATCGACCGCCACCTTGGAATTATCACGCACCTGAACACGCAACGCGACCATTCCTGCTTCATCATCTGGAATTTCCGTCAATCCCATAATCGTATCATCCGACGGCAGGCACGACATATCCGTCCCACACGTTTTACCCAACTGTTCTCCGAAATAGTTGATACAACCCTGCATCATCTGGTAATCCATCTGCAGAACCGCCGCCGACACAATTATATCAAACTGTGTTTCATTCTTGCATGATGGGAACATATTCTGTGGACACATCGCGACAATTTCTGACGTCTTTTTCCCAACACATTCCGGCGCGGTAAAGTTTTCACCACATTTGTCGCGCAAACACGCATCAACATCATTTTGACAGAATTGCGTCCGCAGATAGCCCAACTTGTCATTAACGACCGACTTTAACCCCGGAATCATCGCATCGCACTCATCAATAATCGGACAAACACCCGCCGCGACATTGACATCTGTCAAACATGCCGAATTAGTTGCGGTTGAACACCCATCCTCTAAACACACCTGAATCTGAGCCAAACAAGTCTGACGACGATATTTGTCGGCATATTTGGCCGCATCAACTAAAATAGCTTCGGATTCTGCCTCCCAGTCCTGCAAGACATAATCTTTGACCGCCATACACTGATCCAGAACATTTTCACATGCATTCGCACGGCGTCCTAACAAATCTGCATCCAGACAGTTTTCAAAATTCGCACCGCACCCACCCTTGTCTGCGATACACGAACGATACGCCAACAAACATTCACCACGATTATATTTATTTGTTGTATCCAGCATCGCCAATCGCGCCTGACGAACTGCGGCCTCGGCCGTGCGTTTATTTGATTGCGCATTGGTCTTTTGTTCCGCCAGATACAAATTAAACGACTTGCAATCGGCAACAATCTGGCGCGAATACAACATTTCTTCCATTTCCGCCTTGTCACCACAGGCCTCTAATTCTGCGGCACAATATTCCGCCGCCATACTATACAGCCCATCGCCAATATCCGCATCCGCGTCCAGTCCCTCTTCTTCGCCCGTACTGCTGTTCAGCCATTCTGAAAAACTAAGTCCTGACGCACGCGAACTTTTTTTGGCGGCTTCACTTTCACCAAACACCAGGCGCGCCTTGGCCCCCAGTTGTTCACGCTCTACACCTTCGGTATATAACTTATCCGCCTCTTCTTGAATTTTTTGAATTTCTTGAATCAAATCTTTGGACTGATTAATATTCGACGAACACGCACATCTGTATCCTTCGGATTCATCCAGCAAACAAAACTCATCCATACATGCGCGATATGCTTCGCGACAATTACCGGTTTTTGGCGCGGCCGACCCCACTTCTTCTGAAACAACAATTTCTTCTGCCACGTCAACTTCATCCGCCACCTCGACCGCAGCCGACGAAACCTTTGACGACATAGTCGGATTTCCATTCGCCTTGCCCCCAGACGCAGTGGTAATATTCGCACTAATATTCGGCGCACGCGCACCCGCCATAGAAACACGTTGCACCCCAACACGTGCATTACTATCACGCACCGCAGCGAATGACATCCCCGGGACCAACACCAACAAAGCAGCCAAAATTCTTATTTTCATAAAATCCACCCTACATATTTTGTATATTATTTTATCAAATCCAGACCCCATTCACAAGAAAATAAAAAAGCCTTGCATTTTTATCACACAACCAATATCATATACCCCAGAAATTTATGAAAAATCCAAGGGATAAATGCATGGCAAAAGATGATGTAATGGTTTTCAGTGGCACGGTCGAAGACAAACTGCCCAACACTATGTTCCGCGTAAAATTGGAAAACGGGCATGAAATTTTAGCAACTGTCTGCGGCAAAATGCGCAAAGCACGCATCTGGGTAAACGTTGGCGAACGCGTACGCGTTGAAATGACACCATACGATTTGGACAAGGGCCGCATAACATTTGTTGAGCGTAATCGCCCCACCCCAACTGAAAACGCAAATTAAAAATCGCCCCATTTGGGGCATTTTTTATTGGCTATAAACGCCATTTTTTGATAACATATATACATATTATTAAGGATGAGAAAGGTTATATACCTCATAACTGCACTGTTTATCGGTGTCGGCACTGTCGACGCCGCTGTTCGCGACGCCAATTCCCCATCACGACAAACGACCAAATCAACCATTTCACGCAACGCGAACAACACCCAACAAAACACAACTGCGCGCACAACATCCCGCAATACGGTTGCCCGCACTGCAACCACCGCGCGCACCAACGCCCGCCCAGCAACCACCGCACGGACGGCAAAAGCATCAACAACCACACGCAACGCCGCATCAAACACAGTTGCACGCGGTGCGGTTTTCAACACAAACCATGGCAATGTCCGTACTGCAACACGTCCCGCCCGCGCAACATTAACAATGAACACAGTGCATTCAAACACATTCGGCACAGGATACAACACATGTCGCGACGCATATTTTACATGCATGGACCAGTTTTGCAGCACGGCCAACGACACATATCGCCGTTGCGCCTGTTCATCCAAACTGGGCGAAGTTCAATCGCGCGAACGTGCCCTGTCAAATGCGGCTGACCAATTATCCGACTTTCACAATCTGAACATGGCCGTAATTGATAAAACTGCGGCCGAAGTCACCGCCATGACAACCGCAACCACCGGCGAATTTACCCAATCAATCAGCAAAGACAATTCCGCCAGCGCATCTGCATTGGCCGGCATCAGTGATGTTTTATCAAAAACAAAAAACAAATCATTATCAACCCAGGGCACACTGGACATCGCCGGCAACATAAATGAAATCTGGTCCACATCTGATTTGGCCGGTGGCACAAACATCGCCAACCTAACAGGCGAAGCGTTATACAACGCCGTCCATGCCCAATGTTCCCAGATGGTTATCGACAAATGCCCCGATCAAACAACCCAGAACATGGTTGTATCGGCATACGGAATGTACATCGAAAACGATTGTTCATTAATAATCAGCGAACTGGATAAAAAACTAACAAATGCGAACAAAACAATTCGCGACAGCGAACGCGAAATGAACCTGGCGCGCCTTGAAAATTATAACGCACACAATTCAACATCAATCAACGATTGTATTGCCCAGGTACGCGTCGACATCACCGCCAATACGGCCTGTGGCCCAGACTATATACATTGCCTGGACATAACGGGTCGCTATTTAAACATCGAAACCGGCGAACCGATTTACAGTCCTAACTTTTACCAACTGGAATCCCAGGTATCATTATCTGGCGACATACTGACGAACGAAACGAACCGCCTGTTGGTTGCCGAATTAAACAAAAAACGCAACTATGCAACCCGCGGTCTGGATACATGTCGCGATATTGCAGACGCCGTTTGGGACGAATTCATGCGCCAGGCCATCACCGAAATATACCAGGGCCAACAGGAACGCATCCGCAACGTAAAAAATGAATGCCTGGACGTGGTAAACAAATGCTATGACACACAAAGCCAATCTTTGAAAGATTTTAGCAATGTCAAAGAACAATTGTTATTGGGATCACGCCTTGAATTATCCGAACAAATGTGCCGTGAAAAACTGGACGCGTGCAGCAATTTATACGGCGGTGGGTCACACGGAATGGCTGAATTAATTACGGCCATGCACGACATCACCAGCCAACAAATCGCCAAGGATTGCCAAACAACCCTGTTTGCATATGCACGCGACCTGTGTGCCGTCCCCAGCAACGACAGTCTGCACACCTATCCATTTGCATGTCGTGTATATGCACCGGGCGAACAAATTTATGCATCTATTTATGCATGCAACATCCAAACCCAAAACGACCAGGCGGGCTATGACAACACGCCCGACGACACAACCAACAACGATAACACAGGCGACGACACTGGTGGCGGTGGCAACAGTGGTGATAACAGCGGCAACAATAATCAAATCGTTGGCGGATATTCGTGCCCCACATACAAACGATATATATCATGTAATGCTGGCTACTACCTTGCCCTTAATGGCAAATACAATGCAGAATCCAAGGTTGGCAACACATGCGCGCAATGCCCCGCTGGCTATACATGCCCTGGGGGCACAGACGCACCAATCCCCACCGCCGAACCCGACGCCCCCGTGGTGGAAGTTGCGCGTATGTGCGGCGACGACTATGTGGGCAGTTTATACCACAAACTTGCGCGCTATGCGATGCAGGCCTGTGTTCGTCCATCAGAATCTGATCGCGCCCTGCCCCAAACGGTGTTACAGGATATCAATGTTGTCATGGACCAAATCCGCAGTGACATGTCAAATTCACTGTCCGCTGAATGCGAACGCCTGGGCGGCACATGGGTTGACACCGTCTGGATTGACGAAGGCGACGGCACCGACGGCTGTCATGACACAACGGGCGACATCCTGTTCAAAAAATTCTATTCAGAAACATCCGCAAACACCAAATGGGGATATTGTGCAGAAACCACCACCACAACAGCAACACAATAAGCCAACTTGCAGGATATACAAAAATCTGATAAAATAGACAGCAACAGGAAACAGAAATGAAAACAAACATCATCATTTGCTCTTTGCTCTTTGCTCTTTGCTCTTTGGGTGACACCTATGCGGCCACAACACCATGGTGGATGCAGCCAACCGTCTGTCGCCTTGACCCTACGGATTGCTATACAACAATGGGCATGGGCTTTGATTCCGAAATGTGGGACGCGACCAGCAATTGCTGGGGATTAAAATTAATATGCCCCGATGCCTTGGTTGCCTATTCCCGCGACCCAGTACCAATGGGGCGCGCCGAAATCGCACGCGATGGCGGGGAAAAGATAAAGGTTGATTTTGACACAAATTTATTGGGAACTGACGGCGATTGTTTTGGCCGTCGCAAAACATCTGAAAACGGCACAGTCGCATCGGTAAATGGCACAGACGTATATGTTTGGTGTCCTGGAATTTTAGACAAACCGGACGAAACATTGGCAAATGGCGAAATCACATACGGCACCCAGCCCACATGTAAATCATTGGCAGAATACGGTTATGTCGGCATTGAAAATGGACGTTGCTATGGTAAATATTTTGACAATGCAAAATATTTCATTGAATGCGGCACGGCATTAATGCCAACACGCCTGATTGTATTAAACGGTGCGGATTACACCGCCCCCATGAACGGCGCACCGATTGATATGGACGCTGCGGAACGACTGTTCGATAAAATGTACAGTGTTTCACAAACACAACATGCCAAATATTTCCAAGAATAAAACCGCCATTTGGCGGTTTTTATTTTATCGCGTATGCGCCCAGATTTCATCATACGTATAGCCGGCCAACATACAACCATTTCCACGCTGGAATGGATTGAATGCAACCTTGTCCTGGACAGATTCCACAACATTTTCCGGTTTTACATTTAAAACCGAATCCAAAGTCGTTGTATTATTTAAATTATACTGCTTTACAATACATACACCTGAAAAAGTGCATTTCCCAGACTTTTCATCCATATGCGCACAGTTCATTCCCATACAATTTGCCATAATAAATCCTTTTGTTTAATATTTTTACCGCCGCAAATATTAACACAGGAATTTATTTTGTCAAATTATTTATATTCCTATAAGTTTCTGATTAAATCGTCATTCGTTCTGCAATTTGTTGCTGAACATATTCATCTTCGCTGTTATACAACGGCCAATTACCGTTTGCTAATTCTTCCATTGATGTCAGTGGTTGGTTCAAGCGTGCACGATACAGCCATAAATTTGACATTACTCGTTTAATATAACTGCGTGTTTCATACGCCGGGAAACTTTCAATATATAACAACGGATCATATGTATAGAACGATTTTTCAAACTTAACCATCGTCCCCATCCCCGCATTATATGCCGCCAACATTTTTATAATACTGTTTTCCACCCGTTCATGTGCCAACAAATCAACAATATACTGTTGCCCCAGGAACATATTATGTTCTGGATTCGACATATCCATTTGGGTTATATCCAGTTTATTTGCACGCGCAACGCGTTTTGCGGTACTGGGCATCAATTGCATAACACCATTTGCACCCGCGCCCGATTTCGCCGACACACGGAAATTACTTTCCTGTTTTGTAATCGCCAATAACAACGCCCGGTCAATCGACCATCCGCCCATCGGTTCCCAATCTGGCAATGGATATTGCGCCGAATAAATAATATCATCATCAATTTCCAAGATTCCGCGATCCTTGATAACAGATGCTGACTGCACAGAAACGCGCGGCAATCCGTACGCGGTCGCAACCGCATTAACAGCATGCAAAACCCTGTCCGATGTTTTTGATGTAATTAAATACTTTAAATATTCTTCGGCCCGATCCTTGCGGCCAACCTGTAATAACGCCAGGGCCATTTTCCCATACTTAGTATTCGCCAATTCTGCAAAATCTTCATCTGTGGCATCTTGTTCAAAAAATTCATATTGCGGTGTTTGCCCCAACATAGTCGCAGACAGCGCACCATAAAACGCCATTGGGTGCGTCGCAGCAATACGCCAATACTTTTTTGCGACATCGCGGTCGCCTTTAAAGTCTGCCGCACGCCCTGCCCAAAATGCGGCCTCGGTCTTGCGTGCATTATTTATCTGGGGTAAATCCAGAATACGACTGAAATACTTTTGTGATTCGGCGTAATTATCCTCTTTAAAGTACAGCAATCCCATCGCCCACAAACCATATTCTGAATTTGCGTCCGACGCGACAAAACCCCACTTTTTTGCCAATTCCATTTCACCATTGGTATAGTATATAAACGACAAACGTCCCGCCAAACGACCATAGTCAGATTCGGTCAATTTTTTCTTGAAACCTTTATTTTCCAGTATTTCCCGCGCCACCTTGGTTGAACCGCTGCGGATTGCGCGTTTAAATTCATTAATCTTTTTTTCTGCCGATCCCGAATATTTTTTTGCCGTCCACGTTTCCGACTGGGCCGTTTCTATTGACTCAGACCCACTCATAATCGCCGGAACTTTTGCTTTGCGTACGGTGGCCTGTTTAATTTTTGCTAATTTTTCCATACGCGTCGCACCGGGCATATCATAGTACCGTTCCATCCACATTACGATTTCTTTGCCACGCGTACGATATGTATCAGAAACATACCTTTGATACAGCACTTCGTTCATCAATAAATTATCTGCAATCTGACTTTGTACATTAATCGCAGTATTTATTTTTTCTTTGTCCTGTAAATCAAAAACCTGTTGATACAGACTTGCATCAACATCTGTTAAAATTTGTGGCAAATCCGCCGCCCAAATATTCAGCGGCAAAATAACCCCAATTAAAATTGTGAAAAATTTCTTCATCTTATATCATCAGAACAGCGACGTTTTCGGTAATTTGCATACAACCGCATCATCTGCATCCTCGGGTATTTGATCGATAATTTTTTTAAAGTCTGAAACACGTGAAAACTTGCGATACACGGATGAAAAACGCACAAATGCAATCGGGTCCAGATTTAACAATGAATCCGACACCATCTGACCGACCATGGCACTGGTTACCGTATCATCGGGCGTTTCTGTTTCCAATCTGCGCTGAATCGACGCCACCAAACGCTCAATCTGTTCATCGCCGACATCACGGTTACGACATGCCAACTTAATACTGCGGCGCAGTTTTTCACGATCAAAAGGTTCTAATTTACCGCTGTTTTTGCGCACAACCAAGTCACGCATTTGCACGCGTTCAACCGTTGTGAATTTCGCACCACACTGTTCACACACACGTCTGCGACGAATAATCGCGTCCCCAATATCCGGGCGCGAATCCGTAACACGACTCTCCGTAGAATTACAATATGGACATCTCATAACACATATACGGTAGCAATCAAATCCGTCCATATCAAGTAATTTTATTTTTTATGAAAAAAAATGCTTTTTTATAAAAATCAAGTGCTTTATTTCAAAATCACATTTTTGCACCACCAAAAAAACACCCAAAATATGATAAAATATATACCAGGACATTGGCGAGAGAGATGAACAAATACCTGAACCAAATTTTATTGGGCGATTGTATTGAACTGATGCGCGGAATACCCGACGCGTCGGTTGATGCAGTATTTGCCGATCCGCCATACAACTTGCAACTGGGGTCAAAAACACTCTATCGCCCCGAAGATCAAACAGCCGCCCGCGCTGTGCGCGACGAATGGGATTCATTTGAATCATCGGCCGAATACGATAAATTTACACGCGAATGGCTGGCTGAATGTAAACGCATATTAAAGCCCACCGGCGCGATGTGGACAATCGGCAGTTATCATAACATTTTCCGCGTTGGCAGTGCCCTGCAAGATATGGGCTTCTGGATTTTAAACGACATAGTCTGGGTAAAAACAAACCCAATGCCAAATTTTCGTGGCACACGCTTTACCAACGCACACGAAACATTGATTTGGGCAACACCCACCAAAACCGGAAAATACACATTTAATTATGAAACGATGAAGAAATTAAATGGTGGCAAACAAATGCGTTCCGACTGGGATTTAAACATCTGCCTGGGCGAAGAACGGATTAAGGGCGCCGACGGCAAAAGCCTGCACAACACCCAAAAACCATTGGATTTATTACATCGCGTAATTTTGGCATCGACGAAACCTGGCGACATCATACTGGACCCATTTATGGGGTCTGGCACAACAGCCGCTGCTGCACGCGAACTGGGCCGTCAATTTATTGGCATCGAACGTGATGCAACATATGTTGCCGCGGCACGTGAACGCGTTGCAAATGTCCAACCAATCGATTTATCGAATATCGAAGTTTCCAAACCAAAGCGCGACGAAATCCGCGTTGCGTTCAAGGAATTAATTGCGGCCGGACTGCTGTATGTTGGCCAAACATTGGTCAGCCCACGTGGCGAACGCGTTATGATTACACACGACGGCCATTTAACACACCAATTATATGGCAAGGCATCAATCCACGTCATGGCGGCAAAATTACAACGCAGCGTCAGTTTTAATGGCTGGGACTATTGGTCTGCACAAAAGGCAGACGGCACATTAGTCCCCATCGACGAACTGCGCAAATACATCCGCCAGATTAAATCTGACATGAAACAGGCCGCCTAAAAGGCAATACGCTTTTTCCTTGTACCTATTAGAAATTAATTTTCTGCATTAAATAAAAGTTTAGCGAAGTATTCCTGTCTCATATCTCAAAAAAAAATCCCCCGAACGGGGGATTTTTTATTCACATGCACCGTGCGATTTTGCCACTGGATAGTTTTCTATACATGCACTGCCCGATACCGTACACACCGAACGAACTAGTGTCGTCGTTGGCGCACCGGCCGGCTTATAGTTAAACTGGGCATCGGCACACTGTTCCAAATCCGCAAATGTCGCACATGTATTTTTCCATGATTGACAATCTGTAATTGTCGCAGTTGGCGCAACCACATCTGGCACCCGCAGATTCCACTTTACATAGAAATCTTTCAACGTATCAATCGAATGCGATTTATTAAATGCCACCTGTTCCAAACCATCACCAACGCGACAACTGATGTTATTGCGTTCAACGAATGCTGTAATTGCCGTGGCCAATCCACCCGTACCCGCACCGACGGCCGCACCAATTCCAATACTCTTAGCCATATTGGATTTTTCGCCGTTTATCATCAAATTCGTTATATCTTTACCAAATACAGAATTCAAACGCACCAATTCTGTTTCAACGTTTGATGCAGTGATACACTTTCCACTTTGCGAGCAATAAATACCCTGGCCGTTCGCTTTGTCCAGATTCAATGCCTTTAACGTACAATTCTGCCCATCAACCAATGTTTCAGCACCTTGCGAAACACTTGTAAAGACAACATCTCTTTCACGCAACAACGCCTCGCACGCTTCAACACTGCCCGCATTCACACATTCGCGGTTCAAGAAGTTTTTACACGCACTAACCGTTGTATGTCCATTTTCCAAACACCATTGTGCAGTGTTCCTCACTGCTGCTTCCTCTCCATTTGTTTTATCAAATGTCATATTAATTGTTATCGATGATGAATACAGATACTCCGCATCCTTGCATTCTGCAATTGCTGTTTCGTACTGATAGTATTTATCAAACAATTCAACAATTTCACCACACGTCCCTTCGTCCATGGTTTTCTGGGTGATATCAACATCATCCAGTATATATTCATTTAAAATACCAACCGCACGTCCATCTTTTAACTCTTCCATCAGCAATTCGCGATGTTTTGGGCGTGCACAGTCAAATTCACGTTTACCATGACCTGCGATTGCACCAATCCCCGCCCCCAGAACTGTACCGCCACCAATTCCAACAACGGCAACCGTACTGGTATCATTCATCAATGAAAATCCGAACAAATCCTTGTTACAACTGAATGTATCGCCGGCGGCCTTCCATACTTCGGCCGGCTTGTCATTACCCGCCGCACCAAACAACCATCTGTTTGAAATATGCTTATCCTTATTATACGCTGCAACGCGAATCAAACATGTCGCCGTTTCCGCATCCCAACGTGCATAGTGACCACGCGAACCATCAACCCCTGGGTTGCCATCATTAACCTTGACCCCTTGTGGATTCGTCTTGACCAGCATATTTCCCTGTTGACTGTTGTACGCCCCGACGGTTTTATTATATTCAGCGGTTGTCTTTCCATCATTTGCAACAGCCGTAAACGATGATCCGTATGTATTTTTATCCAGCAAACGGCATGTATTTTCCGCCTGATTTGGGGTTAATCCTGTTTTGCGCAAAACAAAGTTATAGTATTCTGGCTGAACCTTGCGCGAATTAAAGTCAATCCACACATCGGCGGCCGAACGATAAACATTCGCACAATCGCGCCGTACATCCGTCACACATTTTTCAATCTGACTGATACACAGTCCCATACCATTTTCAACCGCATGACGAACTTCTTCGTTAAACAGGTTATTCAGCCCATTTGGCAGCGCCCCATTATTGATACAGCGCAACACATCATCCATACACATATCAACCGTATATGCAGAATTTTTAACCCCGCCATCTGGACATTCTGGCCCAATCGGCGGTTCTGGTTCGTCTGGATTATCCGGCACATCTGGCTGATCTGGCACAACATTTGTCCCACCTGTTGGCACATTTGTTGAAATATTACCAACCGAATTTATCGGCAATGTTGGCATACTGGGCATACGCGCAACCGATGCCGGGCCCGCTGCACGCACATTTGCATACCCCGCGCGCCCTGTTGCAGCATCTGCGACACCAACCAGCGCACACACCGCCACCGACACAGCAGACAAACCAACAAATTTAAACAATCCAGACATGAAAATCCCCCTAAATCTATCCCTTGTATTATATCACAAAAAAGCCTATAAAAAAGCACTTTTTAAACCCTCAAATAATATTGACAAAACAATTTTATTGTCTATAATTATTTACATGACAAAAGTTTTGGAATTTATCAAGTCGCACAAATACGCCATTATATGGACGTTATGCTATTTGGCCATAACATGGGCAATTTTATATTTCATGTTTGATTTTTCCATATTCAACCGCGCCCAGTGGCGACATTTGGCACATGCACAATTACGCGGATTTCCCGGTTTTGTTTTTGGCATATTATTGTTGGCGGCTTTACCACTGTACATTGCAACAACCACATTGATTGTACGTACCAAGCAACCACTAATAACAATCCCATTGCCTAAAATCAAAATTCCAGAATTTCTGAAATCGTCCCCTGCCCCTACGCCTGAAACAGTACCAGAATCCGAAACACCGACACTGGGCCCCGACGAAGTGGACACACCCGTTGAATTGCCCGACGACATGCCGGCGGAATTGCGTTTTGCATTTATCCGTGCACGAAACAACATCGGCCGCATCCAGACATCTGCATTCAACGCACCGCACCCCCAATTATCAAACACCCAACCCAACACTCCTGACACAATCGCAGATAACCTGCCGCTGCCGACTGATTTTGATATCGACATCCCCGCACCAGACGTCGACCCCACCATTCCAACATTTACAGAAATAAATTTCGATGACGAAATTATCGACACACCAACAACACCAAACGACAACACAGAACTGATACAACACCTGACACAAAACAACAAAGAATTTTCCACAGATGAAGATATCGTCATTACAGACACGCACGCAATAATAACACACGCTGATTCTGATTTCTGGGTAACTGATACCGACAACTGGTTTGCCACTGGTCGCACATGCCCATCACCAATTATCGCCGTCCAAAATGCCGCAGAAAAATACAATCGCACCCCGGCAATTTACCTGGCGTCTATGAACATAATGGACATCGACAAACTGATTCCACAATGGCAATCCGCCGGCATAACCGTAATAACAGATTTGTCTGAAATTTAACTCAGATAAATAAAAGTTTAGCAAAGCATTAATCGCTCATTGCTCTTTATAAAAAATCCCCCAAACGGGGGATTTTATTTATGAACCTAATTGATTATTTCGCCGCTTCTTCTGCAACTTCTGTGGCTGCTTCTTCTGCGACTGGCGCAACGGCTGCTTTCTTTGCATTTACGTCACGATCAATCAATTCGATAATCGCCATAGGTGCTGCATCACCATAACGGAAACCCGCCTTCAGAACGCGTGTATAACCACCATTACGGTTCGCATAGCGTGGACCTAATACTTCGAACAACTTTTTAACAGTTGCCGCCGACGCATTACCCAATTCAGACGCTGTCAAACGACGATTTGCAACAGAATCAACCTTGGCACGTGTAATCAGTTTTTCAACAACACTGCGCAAATCTTTTGCCTTGGGCAAAGTGGTTTTAATCTGTTCTTTTTCAATCAAGTTTTTTGCCAGACCGATAAACAAGGCCTTGCGTGCATTTGTATCGCGATTAAATGTGCGACCTGCTTTCATATGTCTCATCTGATTACTCCTTTTGGTTTCTGCCCATCATCGTTTGACGGGATTCGTTTGAGACGCCACAACCTGACACAAAAATGCCAGCACTGTGGGATTAAATTCGCTTTATTCTACATTATTCCCCACAAATTGCAAGGGAAATCCACATCCCCCTTGCCATGCGAAGAAATTAAATTATGCGAGACGATTGTTGGTGTTTCACAGTTCCGATGTCCCACAACTCCTTGCCTTGCAAGAAATTAAATTATGTGAGGCTATTGGAAGTGTTCGCCGTTTCGTAGTGTACAGACGCTACATGAGAAACGGCGCAACACGACAAGAGTCCACAGAATTTAATTTATTTGTAGGGGTCTTCGTACTTCTTAGCCAATTCCGCAATATTTTCTGGTGGCCAACCTGGAACTTCCATCCCCAGGCCCAATCCCATTGCTTCTAATTGGACTTTGATTTCGTTCAAAGACTTGCGGCCAAAGTTTGGTGTTTTCAACATGTCAGCTTCGGTCTTTTGTACCAATTCGCCCAACCAGTTGATTTTATCGTTCTTTAAACAGTTGTTTGCACGAACCGACAATTCCAGTTCATCAACATGCTTTAACAATTTTGGATCAAATGGCAATGCATCCTTGGCCTTTTCTTCTTCACTTGGGCCACTTAATTGTGCTGGATCTTCAAAGTTGATAAATACCAACAACTGATCCGTCAGGATACGTGCCGCAAATGCAATTGCATCTTCTGGTGCGACTGAACCGTTTGTCTTGACCGTCAATTCCAATTTGTCATAGTCTGTTGACTGACCAACACGTGTTGGCAAAACATCACTGGCCACATTCAAGATTGGCGAAAAGATAGAATCCACCGGAATCACACCCAATGGCAAACCATCTGCATGCTGGGATGCCGGCACATAACCACGGCCCATACCCAATGTGATTTCCATATCCAAATTCGCGCCCTTGTCCAAAGTGCAAATTTCTGCATCTTTGTTCATAACTTCGACCCCACCGGTTGTTTCAATCATACCCGCGGTTACAACGGCTGGCCCTTTAACTTTCAAATATGCTTTGTGCTGACCTTCATTCAATGCCTTGAAATAAACCCCTTTCAGGTTCAAGATAATATCGGTTACATCTTCGCGTACGCCCGAAATACTTGAAAATTCGTGCTGAACACCATCAATTTTGATATAAATTGGTGCACACCCCTGCAACGAAGATAACAACACGCGACGTAATGCCGTCCCCAGTGTCAAACCGAACCCCTTTTCCAATGGTTCTGCGACCAACGTTGCAACATTTGGATTATGTTCATCTGTTTTGATTGTAAGTTTTTTAGGCTTAATCAAAGTCATCCAGTTTTTTTCAATCATTTATATTTCCTTTTAGCTTAGTTTATCATTTTCGCCAAACGGCCATGCACAAAACGCGCATTTCGGCGCAAATTCTATATCACATTTTCACAAAAGTCAACATATTAATAAAAAAATCCCCCGCATATCCAAACGGATTCGGGGGACAATAAATAATTCCATCACACCGATTAACGTGAATAGAATTCAACGACCAATTCTGGGAACATCTGAACCGGATATGGTACGTCTTCGAACGCAGGTACGCGCACAAATGTCGCTGTAAAGTTTGCACTGTCCACAGAAACATAATCCGCAAAATTGCGTTCCGCAGATTCCAACGCCAATACAACCAATGGCATCTGTTTGGCTTTTTCACTGACTGTGATAACATCACCTGGTTTAACCTGATACGATGCGATTTTCACGCGTTTGCCATTAACATAGATATGACCGTGGCTGATTAACTGACGGGACGAGAACACAGTCGGTGCCAATTTTGCACGATAAACAACTGCATCCAAACGACGTTCCAGCAAACCGATCAAATTTTCTGGTGTGTCGCCCTTCATATTATCTGCTTCGATATAATATTTACGGAACTTCTTTTCACCGATGTTGCCATAGTAACCTTTCAGCGTCTGTTTTGCGCGCATCTGTTTTGCGTAATCAGACGAATTACCACCACGGGATGTTGGTCCATGCTGACCCGGTTTATATTTACGTTTATTAAATGGGGATTTTGCCTGGCCCCACAGATTAACGCCCAAAGAACGTCCAATCTTTAACTTGCGTGTGCTGCGCTTTGCGCCTGCTCTTGCCATAGTTTTTTCCTTTTATTTTTGGTTTTACGGTGCCGGATATTTTAACAGAATCCTTATCACTGGCGGGACCAAAATGCACCGCCGTTTAATCAGTTCTGATTACCCAGCGGGGCACAGTTTATACGCAAACGAACAAAAAATCAAGTATTTTTATACCAATCAGGAAACATTTCCACATTCAGCACAATAAATAAAAGTTTATTTAAGAAAAAAATCCCCCTGTTTGGGGGATTTTTATCAGAACTGGGTCTCTGCACATGATTCCTGTGGGTCGCCCCATGTCTTGCAATACGCATTACCAAACAATGGTCGCTTGGTTTTGGAACACTGCTGTGAACGCGTACACTTATTACACTTTAACGTTTCCCATTCAAATGTGGACGTAATGGTTTCTTTGTAATTCCATTGGTTCAACTGTTTCGAACCAATCAATTCACGTTGAACACCTCCATCAGCACCATTGGCACTACCAGAACCCACATTACCCAACAACCCAACTCCCGCAACAGCAGCAGCACCCGCACCAACAGCAATCGTACTTGTCAATGCACTTGCACTCAGAGAAAAAACTGTAATCGAAGCCCCAGCTGTGAACGGAATCGCCACCGCAGCACCAACAATCGCAGCAGCAGCCAAAATCTTACCAAACGCACTCTTTGGTGGATTTGGTGATTTAGGCAAAGACGATGCCTCGGCAAAACTGACGCATGCCTGGCGGGCAATTTCACGACGCGCATCCAGTGCATTTTCGCCCTGAATCTCTGCCATACGTTCACCCATCTTGGCATAATCCTGCAACATTTTTTCGTTCAATTCATCATACTTTTTATAGTAATTATTTTTTGCAATTTTCAGCGCGGATGTTGCAATAATCGAACGCATCTGTTTGGTCAATTCTGGGAAACGCGCGGCACTTTTATCACCAATACGTGTACGGGTCGATTTGCCTTCGGCATCGGTGCGTTTCATCCCCTGGACTTCACGCCCAGTCATACAGAACTGAACCTTGGGGTCAGCCTCAATCGCGTTAATCGCCGCATCAATATTGGCCTGCAACACCGCCAATTCAGATTTTATACGATCTTTTTGCTGGGCACTCATATTCTTGGCATCGTCAATTTTGGCCATATATTCATCCACCGAACTCAGACGACCATCATCCGCAACCTGAACCGATTCCCAATAAATCGTCCCGTCCAACACCCCTGCAAATGGTGTAACCGGTCCTAACTCGGTACTGGTCGATCCCTCAACACGCCCCAATTCTTTGTCCTGAATCTGGTCAATATTTGTACGACATTTTGCATAGTCTAAATCCAGACCCGTTTCTGACATGGTATATTCACAAATCTTATACTCTAATGAACGTGCCCCGATATTTTCATCAACCGTCAGTGCATCACAGTTTTCTGTTCCGCCACAGACCTTGATCATGGCTTCGTCCGCTGCGGCCTGACATTCGGCCAGGAACGCATTATCAATATTCAGCATAATTCCCTGAACCATGGTCGACAGTTCTTCATAAACCGCGTCCCCACGAATATCATCTTCACCATACATCTTTTGACAACCGGTCAACTTATCATATGGGCACATACGAATAATCGTATCCGTATCCAATCCGATACATTGGGTATAATCCTTACCGCACCGGTCGTCGGATTGGAGGCAATTTTTGACTTCTGTAGTACAAGAATCGACACGCATAGAAGCGAGTCTAGCGACCACGAAATCCCAAATA